>NZ_JBWBUB010000002.1:0-13870 GCF_056173105.1 Shewanella sp. QJM3NY_23 | reverse complement strand
GATTATCCTTATACCGAACCCAGTTAGAGTACACCATGTTACCCAATTAGAATACACCTAATTGTCTGAGTTGCGATCTATCATCCTTGACGCATTTCTTAAGATAGTTTATTTGCTTTAATTCTCAACTTATCGGCGCTATTTGCGTCAAATTTATGCAACTGTTGTACTAATGGCGACATATTGGCCAGTTATTCCCTAACCCAATTAGCATACACCTAAAATTTTTACCTAACCCAATTAGAGTACACCTATGATTATTGTTTAAACTAAACTTGATGGTATTTGCAACACGGTTTACGACTATCACTACACTGTGAATAACGCTTGGGTAAGCGGTTACTGTCCATCGAACACATAAATACATAAGTCATTGTATTTATTTATTATGGTTGTGTTTTTGGCAAGTGTAGGTAACTATCACTACTAACCCAATTAACGTACACCAAAAACCCAATTAGAATACACTTCATACCCAGTTAGCGTACACCAAAAACCCAATTAGAATACACCGTTTACCCAATTAGCGTACACCTACTTCGGCTATAGCCCATATACACCAAGGTCTAGCGCGATTTTGGGATCTCTTTGGATCTATATTGGATCTATATAGGATCTATTATTGGATCTATTTCCATAAAAACTGTGGAAAAGTCATCTTCAGCGAAAAAATCAAAATCAAGTGCCAACCCCTCTCAGGGGCGTTGCCCCTGCCGGCCCTACCCGCGCTTCGCGCACCGGCACACCCCAAAATCTAAAGCGTTAATGCCTAGCCACTTCCTAGCTGCGCTAGGGGCTAGTTAAAAACAAGAACAAACCGCTGGGTTCGTTTTGCCTACGGCCTTTAAACACCATTTTAAATTGCTAGTGATCTAAGAGCAGTCGCTTCGCGACGGTCTAGCAGGAAAGATAAGTGAAATCGAAAGGCATACCTCATCATTTATAACTTTTTTGTATTGTGGTACCAGGTAAGCAAAAAACATTAAAAAACTATTTCCATAGGCGCTATGAGTATATGTAAAATAATTACATATTTTAATAAAAGGATAAATATGAACAACTTAGAATGTGCATTAGCAATACTACTTACTTTGGCCATTATGGATAATGATCGATTTCATATGCTTGTATCTATCATTAAATTTTGTGTTTTAATAATAATGCCGAGCTAAAAAATGACTAATAAAGTTGATTATGTAACACAATCATGTACATTTGATTGTGTTACGATTTCAAGTGGTGTAGGTCTTTATGTCAGAAGAAAAAGCAAAATACGAAACGAGTAATAATCACGGTGGTTATCGCCCTGGAGCTGGTCGTAAAACCAAATACGAGAAAACAGTCGTTATGCGCGTACCAGAAAAGTACCGCGATACCATTAAAGCCTTAATCGAACATCTGGATGAAACAGCGATGATCAATACTGATTACCCAGCGGCAGAGTCCGAACCGGTGTTTTTACGTTCGCTACAAGATAAGAAACAAGATATCAGCTTTAAGACTACGCCAAGAAAGTAGTTTTAATCTCGATTATCGCTTGATTTTGTAACTATATCAAGTAATCAATATACTGTTGCGGTATTCATGATCGTACAGAGATCCCCCGATCCAAAAATTTCCCTGGCAGACGCCTTAAAATGTTCACTAAAAACACCTAGTTTTGCTGCTTTATTGTTCGATAAAAGTCAATTTTGCGCTAAAATTAACTGTACGAAATAATTCAGACAAGCCCGAACACTGTTCCGAGGTAATACTATGGCAAATTACGCCTATCTAAGAGTTTCCACTGACGCACAAGATGTCGCTAATCAAAAGCATGGCATTCTTGAGTATGCCAACCAAAATGGGATCACCGGTTTAGAATTTATTGAAGATACTGTTAGCGGCAAAAAAAAATGGCGTGCGAGAAAACTCGGTGAATTATTGGCCACCTTACAAGCTAAAGATGTGATCGTATTTGCTGAAGTATCGCGTATGGCCAGAAGCACGTTACAGGTATTGGAGATTTTAGAGTTCTGCACCGAGCGTGACATTTACGTGTATATCGCCAAGCAAAAAATGGCGCTCGATGGTTCGATGCAGAGTCGGATCACCGCTACTGTTTTAGGTTTAGCCGCAGAAATTGAGCGCGAATTTATCTCTTTACGTACCAAAGAGGCATTAGCCGCTCGTAAAGCTGCCGGAATGACGCTAGGACGCCCGAAAGGTACTGCGGAACACACCAAGCTAGATAAGCACAGAAAAGCGATTGAGGGCTATTTAGATAAGAAGCTCAGTGTGAGATCCATAGCCAAGCTTATCGAAGAGCCGCCCACGACAGTCAACGACTACATCAAGCGTCATAATCTGAGAGATAGAGAACAGTTGGAATTGAGTGTTTAGATTGATTCGCGCTTGATTAATTCTGCTGGTCTTCTAGACTTTCAGTTCTTGAAACTCCTTTTCAAGACAATCCTTAAATGACAAAAAACTCGCCATTTCCTGCGAGTTTTTTTATTGCCTGTAATAGCTACTTTTTGGACATAAATGAGTTGGACGGTTTGTCTCACACAAAAGGTGAACGGCCCCGAGTCTTATGGATAAATTTCACCTAAGACTGTGGTCACACTGTAAGCTCTTGTCCATGCACAACTATTGGAAAGGGAGTATAACAACACTTTTGAAACAAAAGGTAGCGTCATGTCATCAGTAAAGATTACAACTTCAATCGTTCTCTTGAGTTTGTGCCTATTTATCCCTAATTCCTTCGCTAAGGAAAACCCGTTTAAATGGACCAAGCCTAATGTAACGGCTAACGGTGTCATTGGTGGAGCTTTAGGGGTGACTCAGGATGGATTAGATATGCTCATAGATGGAGGTGAAGCTACTGTTATTGACTATGGTTCTATTGACTACATGACCAGTAATTTTAAAGACGGTCCCATGTCAACTTTCAGAGTTATTTCATTCGCAGAGACAGAAAGGTGTAACGTAGTTGAAGAAATAGAGAACAATGTTCTTATGTATGTCGAAGGAACTGCTGTTAAATCCCTTAGACTTTGCTTTAAGATGAACGAAGATACCTATTGGGCCTATATGCCTATAACAGTAAAAGGCCGTGCCTTCGTAGTCGACAAGTTATTAACCATGCACAGTTTAGAAATTAATGGCCTTATCTTCAAGAATGAGGGGTTTAAGGTGGTCTATGATGCAGCAGAGAAGTTTACTAATGACGCTAGGCAGGCCCTGTAGTTAAGCGATGAAAGGTTCAGCATCCATACTTCCCGTTCGTAGTACAAAGCTTAGCTTTACTCACCTTGTCACGGAAGTGTCTGCACATAAGGTCGCTCTTTCACATCCATGTGTTCAGGACATTCGGACATCCTGTCCAGCACCCGGACAGGCAAAGCCCCCAGGCCAGCAGGTAACCCTAATTAGCTAAAAGTCTCTTACCGCTAACTTAGGGTTGACTCTGTAAAGTGGATTTCAGAAAACTAAATCTTTTTTATATTTAAATTGAGGCAGTTTATTGAATGAGTGTAATTGATGTCATAGCTAGGAAATACTCTAAGAACAAGTTGCATTGCTTCATCTATAACTTCTTGTTTATAATGTAAAAGAATGTTTATCTCTCGACTTCCACATTCTTCAACAACCTCTTCAGAAGAATCTATTGATGATATGATCATATCGATAGTATTTTTGACTTCATAACCATTTATCATCATTTCAATTGTATCTGAAGGCGATTGGAAGCCTATAGCGTTATCCTCTAAGCGTGAATATACAGCATCTGTTATTTCTACTGCAGTAGTATCACTTAAACCCTTACTGTTTTCGTTGTCTACAAGACCAAAAACCTCATTTAGTTTTAACCATGTATCATGACTTGGCTTGGCTTTATTGTTTTCATATCGCCCAGGCATAACATCAGAAATTCCAGCTTTTACAGCTACATCTTTAAGTGTTAAACCTATTGATTTTCTTGTAGATTTTAATTCTTCTGAAAAGTTTTCAGCATTAGGTGGTGGTAGCATTATCAACCTTCCGTTATTCATTGATTAATATGAAAGTACTATTCTGTACTCGTTGGTAAGTACTTTAAGTTGTTTTTTTTGATACTTGCAAGTATTATTTAATGCTTTTTTTGGTGATTAAGGTGTTGGCGAGTATCTTTTGGTGCCTTTTGATACTTATCGATACCTGTTTAAATGCTTGGGAGGGCTTGTTATAGTTTCCCTTATTCGTGTTGTTATAGTCTGCTCACCTGATTTAGAGGCCAAATTGAGTTTAATTTTACTTTCCGCAGCCCCATATCCCAGACATGAAGATATGCCCATACCCACCCGGACAGGCAAAGCCCCCAGGCCCGCAGGTAACCCTAAATTCGGCCTCGGCACTCCACAAATAAAGCTGCAAAATACAGCGTAAAAGCCACGCAGCTTCAATTGTTCCGCTGGTTTGTTCCACTCGTTTCAGAACGCTAAGGGGTTAAAGCACTAAGAGGCCCTTAGCGTACTGGCACTCGCTGCACAAATCGGCCTCATTTCCGCCACACCCGAAAGCCTTTACCTGCGGGCCTGGGGGCTTACGTTATCCCACCCATGGGCATATCTTCATGCCTCCGCCACGCCCGAAGCCATATGGGGCTGCTACCTCTGCGTATTCTGTAAGTTCGGTGGTTTTATTTTTGATTTTGTAACTTTTTCAAGATTATTAAAGGCAGAAAATAAAGCCTATTTTTCGCCTTTGTTCGGGGTAAAGGTGTTTTGATCGTTTATTCGTGCGCATTTGTGCGGAATAAACCTAATTAACACCGTTCATATTGAACGGCTTAAACGGTCGTTATTCTCGGTCAAAAGGTGGTTTTATATCTGAAATGAATAGTGGTACGTCAAATTTGACGTACCACATATGCTTTTGCCAGAGCCAGAGCCAGAGCCAGAGCCAGAGCCAGAGCCAGAGCCTCTTTCCCGCCCTTTTAAAAGGTGGTAAATAGGGGCGCTAAGGCAAGCCCCACCCAAAGCAAGGCCAGCCGCCACGCACACAACTATCTTTCTATCCCTTTTTCGCCCTCCGGCGCTCCACAAATAAAGCTGCAAAATAAAGCGTAAAAGCCACGCAGTTTCAATTGTTCCACTGGTTTGTTCCGTTCCTTCCCAGAACGCTAAGGGGTAAAGCATAGTAAGGCCCTTAGCGTACTGTGCCAGTCACTTCACAAAACGGGCTCAGTTTTGCCACACCCAATGCCTAGTGTTGCTCATTGTGTGCGTGGCGGCTGCCCTCTATTACCCACCCAGCTTGCCTTATCACTCCCTATTTACGCAGTTTGTTTCCCACCCAAATGTAAGATCAAAAGCGCGTTATCAAAGCAAAGGGTAAAACCAAAAGCAGAAATCAACAAAAGTACAGCGTGGTTACACCGCTGGCGTAAAGCATGCCTAGCGGCCACCGCATCCCCCGCCCTCCAATGCTGCGCCCCCTTTCAAAAGCTTTTATTAGGGGCACAGCAAGGGCGTGTAGCGGTTATGTTGCTTATATACGTTTTCGCTAATTCAAAACTGCTTATAAAAGCAACTTATTTGTTCGTATATCTCATTCATAATATATGGTACAAATACGGCTCATCTCATAAGTGTGTATTAATGTTGGTTTTTTTATGCTGATGACAAGGAGAACAGTACTATTACTGTTTATGCATTCGGTTCGTAATTTTAAGGATATTTTGTGAATTTTAATGAGGA
The DNA here is from genome assembly GCF_056173105.1 of Shewanella sp. QJM3NY_23. Taxonomy (NCBI): domain Bacteria; kingdom Pseudomonadati; phylum Pseudomonadota; class Gammaproteobacteria; order Alteromonadales; family Shewanellaceae; genus Shewanella; species Shewanella sp. QJM3NY_23. Next base: position 8,147 of record NZ_JBWBUB010000002.1, on the reverse strand, counting down.
TGTAATTAGAGGTATAGCTACAGAGTATGCTCGACCAAACGATGAGAGATTTTTGGTTGATAGTTTTGTTGTTATTTGTAGTTTTCTGCATGCGAACCCGGATAGGTTATCACTATCAGCAACTAAAGCAGAAAAAGCCGCAGGCTTTATTCCATCGGTATGTGAACCTAGTACATTGCACAAGCTAGCACAAAAACATTTTAATGGTTATAGAAATAGTAATGTGCCAGCAGGTCCATCAACGATTCCAGATGAGGCTGTAAGTATTGTTTTAGAAGAAACTTATAGATACACACCTCAAGAAAGCGCTCGAATTAAAGTAGAGCACCAGCATTCTATGTTAGCTGAAAACTGCGTAGGCGGCTTATTAGAGCGATATATTAATAGCAAAATGTCTGGCAATAATTGGGTGTGGTGTTGTGGGGACTTCGTTAGGGCGATTGATTTTATTCATTACAATAATGAGACTAACTTATGGTCAGCACTGCAGGTTAAAAACAGAGACAACACGGAGAACTCATCGAGCAGCGCTATTAGGAATGGTACACCCATTGAAAAATGGCATCGTTCTTTTTCAAAGTCTACAGCAAGAAGTAGAGCTTTAAACTTTGTGAATTGGGATAATTTACCTCTAAGTATGCGTCATTATGGGCTTTCTGAAGCTGGGTTTAATGAATACATTAGAGCTTACATAAGAGCTAATCGATAGCAGTTATGAAGTAACACTTAATTAAGTGTTACTTCATTTACACAATGGTTTAAGCGAAAAGCTTTTTGTGCTTTTCTCTCCAGCTTGTGTCATTAGTACCTAGATATCTTGAATATTTAAACCCATCGTGAGGTTTGATTTCTTGAGCATTGTTATCTTGGTGCAGCAGCTTACCGATAGCATTTCCAAGCCCAATGGGTATTGCATTACCTATTTGTCGATATTTATCGACTGTTTTTCCTGCAAAAATCCAATCATCAGGGAATTGTTGAATCCTCGCATACTCCGCAACGCTAAGAGGGCGTAAATCTTCTGGATGAGCCAAGCTTGTTGCTGGCATTATTGGGCTCGTAACTAAAGTTGGAGCTGGTTTATCCCAAGGTACACGACGATAAAAACCGGTTTTACCACCTCCTGAATGATAAGATTTTCCCATTGCTTCTTCTATAAGATCTGCAGGTAAATGTTTCCAATATTCACCTGGTTTTAAGTATTTCAGATATTTTAGTCGTTTCTCTGGGAATTCAAATCGTTCTTTGTTTTTCTCGTCGCTTAAATCATTTATGACGCTGCGAGTATTTGTCCACTTAGGTAAATTGAACTCGCCATTTTCGGCGTGAGTAGGTGTTAGGTAGGGCAGTTTTCTACCGTTAGCTGCAGCAATAAGTATTACTCGCTCTCTTATTTGAGGTGTGCCAAAGTTTGCTGCGTTATACAAATTAAATGAAACACCATACCCTGCGTTTTCTAAAAACTTTATGATGTAAGCAAGTGCGCCACCGGCTTCTTCATCACTGCTTAAATCCGGGTACTCTTCGCCTCTTTTATTATGTGGTCTATGCTTTAATGGGGCAGAAAGTAAGCCTCTAACATTTTCAATTACAATGTATTTTGGACTTATTTCTGTCGCAATTTCTAAATATTTTAAGAATACGTTACCTCTTTCATCCTCAAATGATTTGCGTGCACCTGCTGTTGAAAATGCTTGGCAAGGAGGTCCTCCAACCACAAGATCCACTTTTTCACCGGGTTTAATTCCTGCAATATTTAGTATTTCTTCGGCATTATAATCACGTATATCACCGATAACAGGTAATTCAGGCTTGTTATTCTTGATGGTATTAATGCAGTGCTTGTTTACCTCGCATGCAAGAAGGGGCTCAAATCCAGCGGATTCAAGACCGAGATCAAGGCCTAAAGCGCCGCTGAAAAAGCTAATATATTTCATTACTATCTATCTGTCTGTCTTTTATCTTGCCGTATTTTATCGTCTATAGCAGCTCTGGTCCAGTCAAATATTATTTAATTTTAAACCATTGTTTTTATAGCGGGTTATCTAATTGAATTTAAATTGTTTTTACCTTTTTCTTAGATCCTGCTATTCACGGATTTTCTTAGGTATTCCTTGATTTCATCTGCTCTTTCAAACTCAACTTGAAAGCTACTATCTTGGTTAGTCTCTATCTCTGGGCTTTCATTATCACCGATATTTAATGCTTCTACTATCGTATAGCGACTATAGCTTTCGTCTTCCCTGTCACTCGCATCTGGATAATCTACCCACAAAATGTAATAAGTGCCGGCAACATTAAAGTAAAAGCTAGGGCAGATGTCATTGCGGTAACTTTTATCGGTTAAAAATGGGTAATCATCAACATTAAAGCCTAGGTTGAAATTATGACCAAACATTTCCTGATATAGCTTCATTTCAATAATTCTTTTAAGTAGAGTGTAGAGGTTATTATACTATAAAATAAGAAGTGTGAATGCTTTTTGTATAACAATTGTTATACTTTTAGCTCTACTGCACTTGCCACGTATAGGGTTATTTATTCAACAAAGCAATAGTAAAGTGGCAAAATAAAAAAACCAAGAAAACTTGGGTTTTATTTTCCCATAAAATGGGGAACGAAAATTTAGGTCTAAGTTAATCACCTGGTTTGTGATCATGTGGTTTTAAAGGCTTATGTTTATTTGGTGTGTTAGTACGTTGTCTTTTATCCGGCGTTCCATCATTATTTTCTCTTTTCGGTCCTGGTTTAATGAACATATGTATCCCCTTGTAATGGTTTAAGTTGTTTATTCACCTTTATAATAACCATTTTTGTACTAAAACATAGACTTAAAAATTTAAAAACTGTTGTATGGTTGTGGTTGTGGGTTTCAGAAGAGGCTCCTACCTTGATTTTGTAACTCTATCAAGATTTAGTAGGTATGTTTTTATCTCCAAGATCTTTAAATGTTCAGTTTCATGCAACTTAGCCAGTGGGTGCTTTAGGTCAGGGTGTTTTAGGTACCAATGAGCGCAGGTTAGAGTAAACTCATAGTTTTTGGGATCTAAGCTTAAGGCACAAATATTCATACAGATGTTGTCGTTAAGCAATTCGCAAATCTGACTGCAGGCCATAAGGCTTCCTTAAGGTGTAAATGTATTACAAAAGTAATATATTTAACTAGTTTGTAGTACGGGTTATTATTTTGAAAGGGTAAAAAGCGTAGCTACGTAGTCTTCGCAGCTAGTACCCTCTTTATCTCTTAATTAGGCTATTAATGTCCACTCAACAAATAGATTCAACTACCTTAGATTTTCTTTTAAAGCTCAGACGTGCAAAACAGTTAGATACGTTAGAAACCATGACTGAAGCATTAGAAAGAAAACATCCTCTTGCCAGTGATCAGGGCGCAATTGCGTTAACCTGGGTATTGCGTGAGAAAGAGATTAAAACCGGTACGTCATCCATTTAACATATCTGCATATTTGGCTATTGTAATATCACAATATTCTAAACCTATTCTGCTTCCACTCGTAAGCATCAATAACGCCATTGCCGTAGTAGCCTGCCCAATCGTAGAAGAACGGCATAAAGCCGGTATCGCCAATCAGCTTCATCAACATAATACATATCACTACCACGACAAAACTAATGCCGTACTCCACCGGGTCACCGGTTCTAAATCTGCCACCGAATAAATGAAATCGCCGGTCGCTGTAAGGCGAGAACGGCACGCCGGATACTGTCATGGCATCGGTGAGAATGTGCGAGAAACCACCCCAGGCAAAAGCGGCCGCTATGCCGTGGAAGTCGAATAGGAATGTGGTTGCCAGGGCAGCGGCTAACCAGTGGGTCAAAATATGGGTCACACCACGGTGTTTTATATGGCGGCCAGTAAGCTTTACTAGCCATTCCATCCAATCCGGCGCCGTGGCTCCGATAACAACTGGTGCCACATGAATAGGCGATATCACCGCGCAAATACTACCAGCAATGAGTGTGTGGTTAATCCACTTCATACCTAAAGCACCATTGCTGCTTATCCGGATGGTAAAGCAGGCTATCAACATTCAACGGGGCATTATTGTTATATTTGGCACGCTCTCTAGCTATATCCGTGAGTTCGCTTATGTCATCGATACAATCAAAACTACTTTCATAGCTATAAACAGCAATACCGGTACTAATCACGAATGCCAAAATAAAGGAGGCAGCTAGCACTCTGCCTATTCTTATCTTTGTATTCATTTATCACCTCTTCTCGTTTTGTGTTGATTAGGTAGTGCGGCTATTTGCTTTAGATACTGATTAAGTCCTGGTCCCTTTTGATCGTCACACATTGCCATTAATGCTAAGCGGTTTTCTACGGCCTCAGCGCTGTATTTGGTGATATCTCTTTGCGCGGCCGCGACCTTTTCCATCATTGTTACTTGCTCCGATGTTGGTGCAATACCGCGTTGTACCCGGGTTATCGCCCGCGCTTCTAATGCCATGTATAAGCCTATTTCTCGGTAAGCGTGATTACGGTTAGCCAGCGCTTGAGCAAAACCGGCGACAAACTTAGCAGTTTCGGTGCGGCGTTTGTATTCTCTGTCTCGAGAACGGCTGTCCTCAGTGCTAGACATCAACGGGATTTTTCCGACAACACCAATGTAATGCTCGCTTAAATCAGGCCATGAGCCGGAATCATACTGATCGCTGACTTGGCGATAACCAGCGACTAAATCAACATCAACTTTAAACTTGGACTTTTCCGGGTAGCAGTTAAGTACGTTTTGATAGATCCTATCTGGATCGATTTCTGGGGCTGGTAGCAATGACGGTATAGGATCTTGATATTGGGTATTGCCTTGTAGCCGTGGTAGTTCAAATGGTTTAACTTCTGGACCGAGCTCTTTTGGCTCTGTCCAGGGGTAATCTGTCGCGTTCGATTGCGCGCTCAAAAAATACACAGTTATCCACAGAATATGTGCATAACTTTTAATCTGCACGTGCCGCCCTCCGGCCTGTTCCTAACATTTGAAAACCACCTAGGACTAATGCTGCTTCCCAAACACCGGCGGCAGCAAAGCCGACAATTAACAGCCACATTAAAACCTTGGTTGCATCGTAACTGGCATCTGATTCTAATCGGGTACGTTGTGGCTGGCCGCGTTCGACAATTGGCCTTAGCGTTGCCGGTAAACGATTTTCGGAGCTAGTGCTGATTAACCAGAACTTTGAGGCGAGTACACATTGCCTCGCTATCTGCAGTTTACGTCCTGTTAGCCGGTGAGCGTCATCTAAAAAGAACAGTGTCTTGTTGTTGTGCAAATAGTTGCTTAAAGCTTCAGCTTTGCATTTTTGGCTGATGGCCACCCATTTTCGTGGTCTTCTATCTTCTTCTATCGCTGTATTTTGCTCGACTTCAGCCCACCAAGCTTCGACTTGAGGCGCATCAAGCCATTCACTTATTGGCTCTAAACCGCTTAGGTATAGTGGTTCTTCTTGAATTTTTGCCCCCCAGATCTCAGCCCAGTTTTCATGTAGCCGAGTGATCCAACGTGTTTTTCCTGAGTCATGTGCACCTTCAATTAAATGATTTTTTTGGCGCGAAAGGCTGGTTTCTTTACGGAGATTAGACGGGGCGAAGCGGCGTGGCGCATCAACGATGAGTGCGTGTTTGTAAGTGGCCCCATTAGATCGCGGCGCAGCAGTTTTCAGTTTTAAAAAGCGCATAATCAGCATCCTTGCCTGTGCGGTTAACGTTTGTGTTTTGTCGTACAAAAATCAAAAAAAATTGCGAAGCATAAGGGGGGACAAAAAACACCTATTTTAAATTTAGAGCATGGGTGCTGGGTGTGCCAATAAAAGGCTCATTTTTTTCGTGCAGTATTTTCATAAGGATCAAAGTAATTTCGCCCTGTAAGGACATAAGTATTGAAGACACCCTATAGAGAAGAAACAACTAAGGATTGAATGAATATCATAAAGTCGATACTTGAGTTCGTGATTACGTGTTTAGAGCTAGCCAAGTCAATACTAGAGATATATGAGCTATTACAGCCTTACATGACTTGATCACTTTCGTGCGAGGTCAAAAGTAATGGAGCTTGTTTTTTTAAAACAAGCTCCATTCGCTATAGCGTTAAAATTCTTTTTGTATTACATTTGTTCTACAAAAATAATGAGGGTTAGCTTGTGAAAACATTAGCGGTGATTAACCAAAAAGGCGGAGTCGGTAAGACTACTACCGTGATCAACTTGTCGGCGCAATTAGCCAGTGAAGGTAAACGTGTCTTGGTGATTGATTTAGATCCCCAGGCAAACTTAACCGTGGTGATGACCGGTGGCCAATATGAATTCGACACCTCAATCACTGACGTATTCGAATCTGCTAAAAAGCATCCTATCGTTAATGCCATTATCCCAGCAGTCAGTAATGGTGAGCCAATTGCTAATCTTTGTATTTGTCCGACTGATATCAGACTAAGCCGCGTTATCGAGCAAAGCCTGACTAAAGTACATCGTGAACGCATCTTACTTAAACAGCTTGAAAGCATCGCCAGTGACTTTGATGTAGTCGTGTTGGATTGCCCACCCAATTTAAGCCTAACTTCAGTGAACGCAATGATGGCCGCAGATCTGTTTTTAATTCCTGTTGACGGTGGTTCATTCTCGCTAAATGGTTTAGCCGATCTACTCGATGCGCTAGAAGAAGTAAAAGAAACCGATGATGTGAATTATGCCGTATTCCGTAATGAATACGCTAAAGCAAATAAGTTGATTAATAACTTCTTAGATGAACAGTTAAACGGCCTTGGAGACAAAGTATTAAAGTCAACGATTCGACGTTCGGAAGCCATTGGCCAAGCAAGTGTAAGTGGTGAAACCTTACTGAATTATCAGCCCAAGAGCTCAACCATTAGTGACTACCGCCAACTATCAAAAGAAGTCTACGCACTTCTAAATGTATAACAAAGGTAATACAAAATATGTCTAAACTGACAGGTGTTACTGCGTTAAGCAGACGTAATAAAGATAAGTCTCAACCAGAAAAAACGGAAGATAAGAAAATCACCACGGTTTCAACTCGCCGCAATGTCACCACCACAACGTCACCGGTACCAATTAGATTAACCGAGAACGACAAAGCGGAATTGAGTATCTGGCTGGAAGAGTTGCAATCGATGACAGGCAAAAAGATCACCACAGCAAAGTTAGTGCGCGGTCTGATTCATATGCGTGAAAAAATTAATGATAAGAAGCTAATTGAAGCGATAAAAGACGCTAGCTAGTTTGATTTTGTAACTTTATCAAGTCTAGACAGCAAGACTCGCTTCAAGCTTTTTGTAGCGTTGGTCAATTAGGTAGTATTGCTCGCCATTTCTGACAGCGAAACTGCCTTTAATGTAACCAATAGATTCTAACTTCTTAATGCCGGTTTTGATCTTACGGTTAGCTTCTTTCTTACAACTCTCAAGTCGCAAGCGCTCCCGTAAACGTTCAAAAGATACCGGGTGAGGGTTATTCGGTAATGAGGTAAAAAACAGGTACAAACACTGGGCGACTTCTGCCCGTGGTAACTTACTTAACACTCTTAAACTGACGAGTACCTGATAATCCAGGGTATATAGATCCCACAACGTTTCGTCGGCCATGAGTTCAACAACATCCGCTTCACCATCGTACATCGCGCGCAATAGCATACCGGTATGTACCGCTTTATCGGCATCTTTACGTCTAAAGGTCAGGCTTTGGCTCTGTATGCGCTCTAATGACTCGCCAATCTGTCTGCGTAAGTTCTTATCAAAGCGTCGACTTGGATAACCACAGTGTTTGGCAAACTCAGCAAATGACAGCTTAACCGTGTTAGAAGAATAGCCATACTGACTAAAGACTAAAACAATACCGCACCAGATCTTAAAATCCGTTTCGACATTTAAGCGTTGCCCTTTTACTTTTACCGTGTCGTAACCTTCTTTTTGGCAGAGCTCGAGGTGAACCAAGTCTTGGCTGAGATCCATGGATTTAAATTCAGCTGCATTGGTGCGGCGTCCAACAGGCGTAAACACGCCTGTTCTTAATAGAACATTAGGCTGTACGCTGGTCGCGCTATTGATTTGAAGTAGCTGACTATTGAGCGGTTCATGCTCAATTATTGAAGGCTTTTCTACTGAATCCAT